>DATLUQ010000014.1 GCA_035533015.1 Gemmatimonadaceae bacterium
CGCAGAACACTCGATCACGCAGACGGGGCTCGCCGTCGGCACGCCGACTTACATGAGCCCCGAGCAAGCCGTTGGCGCGCAGGACGTGGACGGGCGGAGCGACATCTACAGCCTGGGCTGCGTGGTGTACGAGATGCTGGCTGGACAGCCGCCGTTTCACGGGTCCTCGCTGCGCGAATTGCTGGCCCGCCACGCGATCGCGGTGGTTCCGAGCGTTCGGGTCCTTCGGTCGGGCGTGGAGCCGCACGTGGACGACGCTTTGATAAGAGCGCTGGCCAAAGATCCGGCGGAGCGGTTCGCCACGGCGCAGGAGTTCGCCACCGCGCTCTCGGTGCCAGGCGCATCGACGAGAGCCGCGCGTGACGCCACGTCCCAGGAGGGGTTCTGGGCCCGGGTACGATCGGTGTTCGCCAGCCCGCCCCCTGCGGTTGGCCGCCCGTCGAATCCGCCGGTCGAGGCCAGGGGCGAGGCACGGAACGCACCGGCGTCTCCCGCGCCCACGGTTCGTGGCGGCGTAGCCGCCCAGATGCTGCAGAGCATCCCATCGCCCATTGGCGTGACGACGCCGATCATGACTACGCCCTCGGGTCGCGTGCCCATCGACTCGCTGGCGGTACTTCCGTTCAGCAGTCCGAGCGAGGATCCGGACAGCGAATACCTGAGCGACGGGATCACCGAGAGCATCATGAACAAGCTCGCGGGCGTTTCCGGGCTGCGAGTGGTGCCGCGGTCGGTGGTGTTTCGCTACAAGGGCACGGCGATGGATCCGTCGGCCGTCGCGCACGAGGTGAATGCGCGCGCTGTGGTGAGCGGCCGCATCCTCCATCGCGGCGATACGCTGATCATCAAGGCAGAGCTGGTGGACGCCGTCACCGAGTCGCAACTCTGGGGCGAACAGTACAACCGTACGATGTCGGACATCTTCGTGGTGCAGGAGGAGATGGCGGGCGAGATCACCCGATCGCTCCAGCTGAAATTGAGCGGTGACGAACACCGGGGGCTGGCAAAGCGCTTCACGGAGAGTACCGAGGCCTACCAGGCGTACCTGCGGGGGCGGCACCACTGGAACAAGCGGACGGTGGCCGGGCTGGAGCAGGCCCTCGCACACTTCCAGCGAGCGATCGACCTCGACCCGACCTATGCACTGGCCTACACGGGGCTGGCCGATACGTACAACATTCTCGGCTACTACAACGACCTCCGGCCGCACGATGCCTATCCGAAAGGCAGGGCCGCGGTGTTGCGCGCTCTGGAGATCGACCCGTCGCTGGCGGAGGCGCACGCATCGATGGGATACGTGCAGGTGTTCTACGACTATGACTGGCCCGGCGCTGCCAGAAGCTTTCGGCGGGCCCTGGATCTCAATCCAAAATATGCCACGACCCATCAGTGGTACGCGTGGTACTTGTTCGCCGTCGACCGGTTCGACGACGCCTTGTCGGCGTTGTTGCAAGCCCAGCAACTCGACCCGTTGTCACTGATCATCAACGACCATCTCGGGTATGCGCTCCTCCTGGCGGGCAAGCCCGAGGAGGCGCTGGCGCACCTCGAGAAGACGAGGGGGCTCGATCCGTCGTTCCCGTGGACGTACTGGCGGCTGGGGAACGTGTTGTTCGCGATGGGACGGTTCGACGAGGCGATCGCCGCGTTCAGGTCGGTCGTGCAGATGACGAATGGCGGCGTTGCGTTGGGCTACGTCGGGCACGCATACGCCGCTGCCGGTCGGAACGACGAAGCGCAGGAAGTGGTCGCCAGGCTCGTCGAGCTGTCCCGCACCCGGTATGTGTCGCCGCTCGAGTTCGCGCTGGTGTACGCCGGACTCGGGCGGACGGAGGACGCGATCGCATCGCTCCAGAGGGCGTACGATGACCGGGTGAGCGACTTCGCGCGGGTGAAGCTGCTCCCGTGGCCCGACGCGGTACGCAAGCATCCGGGATTCGCCGCCCTTCTCGCCAAGCTCGGCGGGAACCGCTTGTCCTCCACCCCGTAGCGCACGGATCGCACCGCGAACGAGGCGGCCGGTCGTCGGCGCTACGTGGTGCCGAAGGCAGCGCGCGGCGGTGCAGCCGCCTCGGCAGCGGCGAGGCGCCCCTGCTCGAGCACGCCGCCCAAGGCGAAGAATCCGTGGATCATTGCGTCTTTCCCCGTGCTCGGCTGCGCGGGCCGCGCTTCACGTGGGCGGCAAACTTGCTCCAGAACGCGGCGCTGATGCGCTCGACGGTTCCGCCGAGCATCCGCGCCCCGACGTTGGCGACGGTGCCGTGCAGGTCCGCCGCCACCGCCCAGTCGAGGCGTGTGGAGTCCGGCGCGAGCGAAACCAGCGTTGCGGTGCACCTGGCCCGGGCGGCCGACCCTGGCGCTTCCCCCCTCACCGACAGTTGCGCGCTCGCGGGTGGTTCGAGGTCGGACAACTCCACGTGCAGCGTGAAACGAAGCTTGACGCTTCCCACGCCGAGCCGCGCGATCACTTCGAAGTGCGTGTCGTCGGCCACGCTGACGGTCTCCACGTCGGGCGAGCACGACGCCACATACTGGTGGTCCATCAGCCGCTCCCACACCACGTGGACCGGCGCGGCAATCGCCTGCTCGCCGGCGAGTTCGAGGCGCACGATCGGCCCCCTACGACGCTCGGTCGATTGCGCGGAGAAGGGCGCGGCGCGCAGCCACCGTGGCGAGGTGGAGACGGTATTCAGCCGAGGCGTGGATATCGCCATTCGCACGCACGCCGGTGGCCGTGGCACGGGCCGCGCGGCTCACGGCTTCCGTGCCGCCGTCGGTTCCCACGATCTGATCCGCAGCGTTACTCAGGAAGGGCGTGTCGGCGAGCCCGGCAAAGGCCAGTCGTGCGGCGACGACCTTGCCCTTGGCGCGTGCCACGACCGCAGCGGCCCCGACCAGCGAGTAGCCCGACGCCGCTTGCTCGAAAGACTCATATGCCGTTCCGGTTCCCTTCGTGGTGACCGGCACGTGAATCTCGATCAGGAGTTCGCTCGGTTTCATCGCGGTCTCGAACGGCCCGCGGAAGAACGCGTGCGCCGCGACGGTGCGCACCGCACGAGCGGATCGGAGTACGAAGGTCGCGCCGAGGGCCAGCATCGCCGCCGGCATGTCGGCGGCCGGGTCGGCGTGGGCGAGCCCGCCGCCGATGGTGCCCACGTTGCGCAGCTGCAGGTCCCCGATGTGGGAGGCGACCTCGGCAAGGAGCGGCACGTTCTTCGACAACAGCTTCGATTCGAGCACCTCGCGATACGTCGTGGCGGCGCCGATGCGCACCCCGCTTCCTTTTCCGCGGGCGATCCCCCGCAGCGCGTCGAGGTGCGCGATGTCGACCAGCCGCTTGGGCTGCGCGAGGCGGAACCGGAGCAGGGGGATGAGGCTCTGGCCCCCGCAGATCACCTTGGTGTTCTTCGCGCCGACGGCCTTGAGGGCGTCGGCAAGAGACCGCGCACGCGTGTATTCGAAGGCGGCGGGAATCATGGGCGGGCTCCTTTCGTGGCCGCCTGGATGGCCGCCCAGACCCGGGCCGGCGTGAGCGGCTTGTCGATGTGCGTGATGCCGAGTGGCGAAAGCGCGTCGCACACGGCGCCGACGACGGCCGGTACGGACGCGATGGTGCCCGTTTCACCCACGCCCTTGACGCCGAGCGGGTTCACCGTGGTCGGCGTGACGGTATGCGCGACCTCGATGCGCGGCATCTGCGACGCCTTGGGGACGGCGTAATCCATCATCGTGCCCGTCAGGAGCTGGCCGTCGTCGTCGTACACGGCCATCTCCTGGAGTGCTTCACCGATGCCCTGGATCACGCCGCCATGTACCTGGCCCTCCACGATCATCGGGTTGATGATCGGACCGCAGTCGTCGACGGCGATGTACCGGAGCACTTTCACCTCGCCGGTCTCCACATCCACCTCCACCACGCAGAGGTGCGTTCCGAACGGATACACGAAGTTTGGCGGGTCGAAGAACGCCGTGGCTTCGAGCCCCGGCTCGGTACCCACCGGCATGTTCCACGCGAGGTTGGCCATCAGGGCCAGTTCACCAAAACTCTTTGCCCGGTCCGGGGATCCGCGCACGACGAACCGGCCGTCCTTCCAGTCGAGATTCTCTTCGGGCGCCTCCAAGAGGTGCGCGGCGATTTTCTTGGCCTTCGCCTTTACCCGCAGGGCAGCGATCTTCACGGCGCTTCCGCTGACCGCCGTCGTGCGGCTGCCGTACGTTCCCCACCCCTGGGGCGTGGTTTCAGTATCGCCCGCCACGATCTCGACGTTCTCGATTCCGATCCCGAACTCGTCGGCAACGATCTGGGCGAACGTCGTCTCTTCACCCTGTCCGTGCGGCTTGGCTCCGATATACACCCGCGTGACACCGGTGGGATACACACGGACGATCGCGCTCTCGTAGAGCCCGCCGCCGAACCCCACCGCGCCGGCGACCTGCGAGGGGCCCAACCCGCAAATCTCGCAGTAGGTGGTGATGCCGAGGCCCAGATACCGGCCCTTCTTGCGGGCGGCCGTCTGCTCTGCGCGGAATGCCCGGTAGTCGAGCATTCCCAGCGCCTTGTTCAGCGCGCCCTGATAGTCGCCGGAGTCGTACGTGATGCCGGTCGCCACCGTGTACGGAAAGCTCTCCTTGGGGATCAGGTTCTTGCGTCGCACATCCACCGGATCCATGGCGAGCTGGTGCGCGAACTGGTCCACCAGTCGCTCGAGCATGTAGGTCGCTTCCGGACGGCCGGCCCCACGGTAGGCGTCCACCGGCGTGGTGGTCGTGTACACGCCCCGGACCACGCCCTTGATGTTCGGAATCATGTATGGTCCCGAGTACATCAGGCCGCTCAGGATGGTGGGGATCCCGGGCCCTGCAGTGGAGGCGTAGGCCCCAAGTCCCGCGTACACCCGGCAGCGCAGTCCGGTAATCTTGCCGTCCTTCGTGCCGCAGAGCTCGACGTGCTCCACGTGATCCCGGCCGTGGATGGTTGCCTTATAGTTCTCCGAGCGGTCTTCGGTCCACTTGACCGGCCGCTGGAGTTGCATCGCGGCGAAGCCCACCAGCGCCTCATCGGCATAGGCCGGGATCTTGCTGCCGAACGCGCCTCCCACCTCGGGAGCGATCACCCGGAGACGGTGCTCGGGCACCTTGAGCATGACCGAGCAGAGGAAGCGGTGGATGTGCGGATTCTGGCTCGTGACCCAGAGCGTGAGCTGTTCCGTGCTGGCATTGTAGGTGGCCACCGCGGCCCGGGGCTCCATCGCGGTGGGTTGCATGCGCTGATGGACGAGCCGCATCGCCACCTTCACTGGCGCTTCGGCGAACGCCTTGTCCGCGTCGCCGCCAGCGACGGTCCAAGTGAAGGCGACGTTCGACGCAATTTCCGAATGGAGTCGTGGTGCGCCGGGCTGCGTCGCCAACTCGGGATCGACGACAGCCGCCAGTGGTTCGTAGTCCACCGCGATGAGGTCGAGGGCGTCGCGCGCGGCTTCGCGCGTTTCCCCCACGACCATCGCCACCCCGTCTCCCGCATAGCGCACCGTGTCCACGGCCAGCAGCGGGTGCGCCGGGATCTTGAGGTCGCAGTTTGGCACGTTCCACGCGCAGGGAACCGGGTTCACCTTCTCCGCCACGTCCTTGCCGGTATACACCGCCACCACGCCGGGTGCCTTTCTGGCCTGGGCGACATCGACTTTCCGGATGCGCGCGTGCGCCCACGGACTGCGGAGGATAGCGGCGTGGAGTACCCCCGGGAGCTTGACGTCGTCGGTGTAGGTCGCGTGGCCGGTGATGAGTCGTGGGTCTTCCCGGCGCCTGACGCTGGACCCGATGAGTGTTCCCATGTCTCCCTCCTTCAGGCCGACGCGCGGCCAGGCTTCGACGCACGGAGCGTCTCAGCGGCGGCGCGGATGGCGTCCACGATGTTCTGGTAACCGGTGCAGCGGCAGAGATTCCCGTCGATCGCGTGGCGGATCTCCGCCTCGGTCGGGTCGGGATTCGCCGCGAGGAGGTCCACGGCGGTCATGATCATGCCCGGCGTGCAGAACCCGCACTGCAATCCGTGCTTGTCCATGAACGCCTGCTGGACCGGGTGCAGCATTTCGGCGCCAAGGTGCTCGATGGTGGTGATCTCGCGCCCCTCCGCCTGAACCGCGAGCACCGCGCAACTCTTCACCGCACGTCCATCGAGGTGGACGGTGCACGCGCCGCACTGGCTGGTGTCGCAACCCACGTGCGTGCCTGTGAGGCCGAGTTGGTCTCGGAGCACGTGGACGAGAAGGGCTCGCGGCTCCACGCGGACCGAACGAGCGACACCGTTGACCTTGAGCGTGATGGACGCGACCACGAGAACTCTCCGCTCGGGTTTGCTGAGTCCGGCTCGCCATGCGGCGAATCCGAGACTAATATGCCGCGGGCTGAAACCACCCGCAACCATTGTGGAGGACGTCGATGATCACGCTGACCGCACGTTTCACCATACGCCCGGGCCGGATTCCAGCGGCCCTCAAGCTGGTGCATGCCGTGAAGGCGCAGTCCGATGCCGAACAGCCGGGCACGCTGCTTTACCTCGTGCATCGCGTCCTGGACAAGCATCACCAGCCCACGCGCGAGTTGTTGTTCTACGAATGCTACCGGGACCAGAAGGCGCTCGACACGCACTTGAAGTCGTCGACCTGGAAGGCGTTGACGCGACGGTGGGAGTCCTGCTTCGAGGGCACGCCGGCGGAGATCGCCGTCACGCCCCTCGATCGGATTGCCGGATTCGTCCACCTAGAGGCACCCTAGTCCCCGAGTGCGCGGACCTGCTCAGCGGGCGTACTCGAAGCTCGGTCCCACCGTGGATCCGTCGGCGCGTCCGGTGGGAATCGCCATCAGGGCCTGGGCGCGGTACTTGAGCTCGTACATCTGCGGCGCGGCCTCCAGCAGCTGCTGCGGCTTCCCGTTGAACGCGCCGTGAAGGGTGCCCAACAGCGCGGTGTACCGGCGGTTGAATTCGACCATCAGGCGGTGGACCTCCGGCTGCCGGCGGTACTGGCTGGCCCGCGGATTGGCGCGCATTGGGTAGCGCGCCGACCAGTCGATCGGGAGTTCGGCTCCGGTGGGCCCGCTCGCCGGGGAGTCGGAGCCAACGTATCGCCGCCCGGAGCGGATCTCGTTGAAACGAAAGTAATGCGCCAGCTCGTCCACCTGTCCGAACCGCTCATCACCGTCGAAAATCGTGTGGTCCAGCCCTTCTCCCTGCTCGGCGATCTCGGCGATGGCGCGCCGCGCGGAGGCGAGGTCGGTCACGCCGATCGGTTCCCCTCCACCCCCATAGTAGTACCGGCTTCCGGCGATCTGGAACCTCCGCTTGCCACTGAACAGCTTCTTCTCGCCGTACCTTCGCGTCAGCCGTTCGAGTCCGTCGGCGATGGCTTCGTAGAACTGGCCGATGGTGTGGTAGCGGTTGGCCTGCGGCCTGGCGCCTGGCTTGGCCGGCCGCTCGATCCGGAGAAAGGTGTCGAGCGCCTCCGGACTGAAGGGAAGGAGCGAGACGAGAAAGGCGCGTTGACTGTGCGGCAGGTACGTCGGGTACTTCGGCACGAACTTCGGGTGGTCCACCTTGGGCTCACCGCCCACGGAGTTGAGCAAGTTCGCGACCAGCGTCATGTGCAGCATCTCCTCCATGACCACCGCCCGGATGAGCGACACCGCAGCGGTGTTGGCGCCGTCGGGAATGGAGTACAGCGCGCACAGATAGGGAGGGATCGTCGCGTGCTCGAGTTCCAGCGCCCATTGCAGATGGCGCCACAGGTCCACTCGGTCGGTGATAGGCATGGCGGCAATCCCCGGATCAGCGGAGTTGGGTGAGCATATCTCTGGTGGACATCAGCGTCATGGCAAGCGCCGTGAGAGTCGGGTTCGCGGTGCCCGTGGTCGGCATGCTTCCGCAGCCCACGACGTAGAGATTCTCGTGATCCCAACTGCGTTGATTGCGATCGACGACGCTGTCGTTCCGGGTCGTTCCCATCCGGTGCGTCCCGATGTGATGGCCGGCGCCGATGAAATGCAGGAGATAATCCCGACCATCCTTCGCGCGGTACTGACGTTCATCGGGCAGGCCCGCCGGCGGAACGTAGAAGATGTCCTCCTCGGGAATTCCCATCCTCCGGTAGATCGCCTGCGACACTTTGATCGCCTCGACCATCGCCTGCCACGTGTAATCGGAGAGTCCGTAGTTGATGACGGGTCGGAAGCATCCCGCGGCATCCACGAACTCGCGCGAGATGGTCACGCGATTCCCCGGCTGGGGGAGCTGTTCGATGTCGAATCCGATGCGGATCTGTCGCGGTAGCGTGTCGCCGAGCTGCTGGCGCAGCTTCTTGCCGAAGATATTCTTTCCCAGGCGGCCGGTTACGTCGCCGTCGGGCGGGAAGTCCACGACGTCCCATCCCCAGTTGCCGAGGTCCACGCGGAACGCCGCGAAGTCCTTGCGGAACGCGCCGTCACGAAGGCTCTCCACGCCGGACGTCTGACCCGGGCCCCGGAACATCCCCATCGACTGCGGGGCGAGCGCCCAGGTGAAAAAGAACGGATGGTCCATCAGGTTGCGCCCGACCTGATCGCTGGAATTCGCCGCGTTG
Organism: Gemmatimonadaceae bacterium; assembly: GCA_035533015.1. Lineage (NCBI taxonomy): Bacteria > Pseudomonadati > Gemmatimonadota > Gemmatimonadia > Gemmatimonadales > Gemmatimonadaceae > Gemmatimonadaceae bacterium. Next base: position 8,613 of record DATLUQ010000014.1, read on the forward strand.
GACGCCAGCAGCAGTTTGGCGTTCTCCACCGCGTGGCCGGCGAGCACGTAGATCGTCGCCGTTGCCGTGTGCGCCGTCATCGGCCCGCCTTCCTGGTCGTACGTGAGGTACTCGACGCCGTCGATCCTCCCGTTGGAGGCGATGTGCAGCTTCGTGGCGACGGCCTGCGTGCGAAGCGTCACCATGCGGCGGTCGAGTTCGGCGATCGTCTTGAGCGACGAGTACTTGGCCTGGACCGGACAGATCGGGATGCAGCTTGCGTTGCCTTCGCATCGCAGTCCGATCTCCGGGCGGCCGAGGGCTCCCTTCGGGATGTACCCATGCCGGTCCACGCCGCCTACGCGCACCGTCCTCGTGCGGGGAATCGAGTTCCGGGCCTGCGCGAGACTCGAGACCCTGACCGGATATTTGCGTCCAGCCAACTCGACGGTCAGCCCACGCGTCTTCCGCGCGATGACCTGGTCGCTGTAGCTCGGCGGGATTCGCTCCATGGGATAATCGTACCCCCTGGGGAACCACACACCGAGGTGTTCCTGATCGCGGCGGTTTGCGGCCACGCCAATGGACCACTCGGCTTCGCAGTAGTGATCCTGCAGATCGTCGTAGGTGATCGGCCAGTCCACCCCGACGCCGTATTTCGTATTGAGCCGGAAGTCGTTGGGGAGGAATCGCGGCGTCGTGCCCAACCAATGGAGCGACGTCCCGCCCAGCGAGCGCAGGTACGTGGAGCCGAATCCCTGAGGTCCGCGCTCCACCTGGTAGCCTACGAGGTCGGGCGTTCCCTTTCGAATGCGCAGGATGTCGGTGGACAGCGGCGACGGAGCGCTCGCGTTCTGCGGATACGGGGAATTGGGTTCCTTGATCACGGCCGTGTAGTAGCTGTCCACGTAGGACCGGTAGCCGTCGTACGTGAGGCCCGAAGCGCGCCCGGCCTCGAGCATCAGGACGCGCTTGTGCTGCGCGCCAAGCTCCCGGGCCACGTGGGCGCCGATCGGACCCGAGCCAATGACGATCGCGTCGTAGTGTTCGCCGTCGTCGCTCGTCACGGCTGCGTTCCCTCGGGAGGCAGCGCCCAGGAGCCGAAGCCAGGCTGCTTCGCCGCCGGTGGATGCGTGTGGAGGGCCTTCCAGACGAGCCCGCCGGTGTACGATTGGGGCGACACGACGAACGTGGTGTCGCCAGCCCATGCCCCGTGGGCGTTGCGCCACGTGGACGGGAGTTGGTTCCACATGCCCAGGTACCAGAGTGCGGCGAGGTTGCGGGCGATCGGCCCGAGCGCCGCGTCCTCGAATAGCTCGGTGGTCACCAGATCCTCGAGCAGCCGTTCGTCGCCCGCGCCCCGCGCGTTGATGTTCGCCCAGCGAGTGAGGAGCCGTCCGAAGAAGTCGGGGCCGATGATGGACGGAATGAGGTCGAAGTAGGTCTGCGTCATCCCCGTTCCGTGGAGTTCCGCAGCATCGAACCCGGTGATGAGCGCCGAGAGACCGACGAACTGCGACATCGGCGTGCCGAGGTCGGGTGGGGGCGACGATTTCGGGGCGGCGGCTCTCTTCGCGGGCCTCCGGGACGACGGTCGTGGAGTCACGGGTTGCGTCCGGGGCCTAGAGGTCGGCGTAATAGGGCGTCGCTTCTGCGATGCACGTCGGGCTCGCGAAATGCTGGATGGCCGCCGCGCGTCGCGTGCCGATCAACCGCAGCATGTCGTGTCGCATCGGGTGCTTGCTCTGGCCGAACTGCATCGCTACCGCATTGCTCGACGGCGGCACCATGTAGGTCTGATGCAGGCCGAAATAATTGCGGCGCGACGCCACGGGTCGGCGGGTGTTGTCGTCGTAGCTGATGTCGATCCACTCCGACATGTTGGACGCGATGCCCGTCAGGCCGGAGAGATCGACCTTCCCCTGGTAGATCGTCGGCTGAGCGCGGGTCGAATCGTAGCAGGTCCAGTTCCAGGTCGTGACTCCCGGAAGGTTCGGCGATGGTACCGTGTACTCGTATGGCGTGAGAAACTTGTTTTCGAAGTAACTCTGGCGACCGAACGCCACGGCGATGGGGTCGTCGCAGGCCACCCACAAACGGAAATTGCCGACGCGTTTGGTCTGCTCGCCGAGGGTGAGGTAGTCGCTGAGGGACAGTCCTTGTGGCACGTTCTGTTCGATCTTCGTGGCGTAGCCGACGATGTTCAACTCGGTCTCGTTGAAGCCGGAGATGCCGGGGTTTCCCGGCTGGCCCGACCCGTACAGCGCGGCGGCGTTGAAGAAGTTGATGTTCACCGCACCCTTGTTCCCGCCAAAATCGTACGGGGTCATGCCGAATGGCTCGAGATAGGACCTCAGGAGCGGCAATTCCACGCTCCACCAGACCCAGATGGCCTGGATGCCGGCGTAGAAGAAGCCCTGGGCAGCGGGAACCTGGAGGGTGCCGCTGGTCTTCGACGTCACCTTGATCTTGGGGATCGTGACTTTGGTGGGCAGCGGTGGGAGAGGGCCAGGCTTCGGTGGTGCCATAATCAGACCTCGAACGTGCCAGGGGTGCGGAGCAGGCGTCATCAATTCCAGTGAACGGTGACTTATAGCGTCCGGCCGAAGGAGGCGCAAGCACGCGCGATGGTGCGTGCCGCGCGTATGCCGGCGGGAGCCGCCTATTCGAACTGGTCGGTCGGCAGGTCGAGCGGATTCACGGCCACGCCTGCAGCGCTCGGCGGTTCACCGGCATGGCGACGCCTCCGCAGGAATTCCGGCGCCATCACGATGCCGATGGCGGTGACGGGCAGGATCTGCTGCGCCTGGATGAGGAACGCCACGGCCACGGCGGCGTTCGAATCGAAGCCCAGCGCCGCGGCGGTGAGCGCATAGAAGACCTCGAACACGCCGACGTTGCCCGGGGTGGAGCGAATGGCGAATCCGACGTTCACGGCCAGCAGACAGGCGACGGTGCCCGTGAAGGTGATGGGGAAATGGACGGCGCGCGCCGTGAGCCCGTAGGTAGCGATCTGCAACGCCCACGCGCCCATGGACAGCAGCATCGCCGCGGCGAACCGCGGCACGGTGGAGACGCTCGCCAGGGTGTGCGTGAACCGGCGCGCGTAGGCCCGCAGTTTGCCGCGCCAGTTGGTCTCGTCCGTCGTCACGCGCTCCTCGGTCTTCTCGCGGCTGAGCAGGAAGAGCACGAAGAACCCCAACACGGCGAGCGCGGTGATGGCGAACGGGCGGAGTCCCGCGATGTGGTCGGGAAGCGGGAGCAACCAGATGCCGAGGACAAGCATCAGCACGTAGCCGATCACCTCGAACAGCCGCTCGAGCGCGAACGTGGCGAGGATCTTCGCGCTGGGCACCCGCGTGGCGCGCGCCACGAAGATCACGCGGGCCGCTTCACCGCCGTTGGCCACGAGGACGTTGTTGAGTCCGGCGCCGGCGAACGTGGCGCGCATGGCGAGCCAGAGCGAGTCGGCGCCCACGGGCCGCAGGAACACCCACCAACGCACGCCTTTGAGGACGAGCGAGGTGAGGTTCACCGCCGCTGCCAGGAGCAGTAGACTCGGCGACGCCGAGCGGAATGCACGCCATGTCTCGCCCCACTGCACCCGCGTGGCGAACAGCACGAGGAAGGCGGCGACAGCCACCCACATCGAGATTCGCAGGACGCGGATGACCTGGCGCTTCATGCGGCGGGGACCGGTACGAACCGGTAGCCCCGGCCCTCGAGCGCAGAGAGCACTTGGGGTACTGCCTCCGCCGTCTGGCGCCGGTCACCCACCGGGTCGTAGCCGTCTCCGTCGTGCAGTAGGAGAATCGAACCGGGCCGCGCGCCGTCGACCGTGCGTTGGGCGATCACGTCGGCCCCCGGGCGGTCGGAGTCCCAGACGCCCAGCGACCATCCGATGACGCGCTCACCCAGCGAACGAGCGATGGAGTTGACCCACGGACTGCGAAAGCCATGCGGCGCACGGAACAGCGCGGGTCGTGCACCGCACGCCTGGGCGATGGCGTCTACGCCGCGCGTGAGATCGTCGCGCACGTAGGCGGGGCTCTTGAAGTGGAGTTTACGGTGGTAATAGCCGTGGTTGCCGACCGCGTGCCCATCGTCGCGGATGCGGCGCACGAGCGCCGGCCACCGTTCCGCATGGCGCCCCAGGATGAAGAAGGTGGCGTGCGCACCCGCGCGGGCCAGGGCGTCGAGAATTGGCGGGGTGGCCTCGGGGTTCGGACCGTCGTCGAATGTCAGCGCGACGACGCGCTCCCTCGTGGGGAGCCGGCCGAGCGCGGGCCCGAACAGGTAACTGTTCCGGTAGAAGGCTCCGTGCGCGGCGAGTCCCATGGCCACCGTGGCGCCGCCGAGCACTGCCGGCCCGTTCATGGAACGACGGCGATGTGTCCGAGAATGGAGCGGTAGACGTCGAGCACCTGGCCGGCGACCCGGTCCCACCCGTAGGCCAGCGACTCCTCACGGCCGCGTTTCCCGAGCTGGGTCCGGAGGGCGGGATCATCGATGAGGCGCACGATCGCGTCGGCCAGGGCGTCGTGGTCGCCGCACGGTACCATGAGCGCTTCGCGGCCGTTCTCCACGACGTCGCGGAAGCCGAGGATGTCGGAGCAGACGATTGGGGTCTCGCAGGCCATCGACTCGAGCAGCGTGATGCCGAATGACGCCTTCGTCGTGGGGCAGGCGTAGATCGAGCAGTTGGCGTAGTAGCTGGGCCGGCCCTCGAGCACGGCGCCCACGAACGTGATGTCCGGGTCGCCGCCGGCCAGTGCGCGGTAGTGGTCGCGGAGCGGGCCGTCGCCCACCACGACCAACTGGGCCTCGCGGCCGAGCGCCTTCACCCGGCGGAAAGCGTGGATGAGCGTGTCGAGGCCGTTGCGCGGATCGAACCGTCCGAGGAACAGGATCGACGGTACGTCGGTCCGGATCGTGGCGGGCCGCGGCGCGTCCGGCGTGAACACGTCGACGTCTATGCCGTTGGGAATGATCTTCCAGTCGGCCGTGAAGTAGCGGTTCAGCGCGACCGTGGTGGAGTGCGAGACGGCGATGGCCGCGCTCAGCTTGTCGAGCCGGCGCTGGAAGTACCGGTTGAACAGCGCGTAGGCCTTGGAATGGTCGAAATACGTATGGAAGGTGCCGACCACCGGGCAGTCTGCCTCATCGATGGCGAGCATGGGCAGCACGGGCGTGAGGGGCGAGTGGACGTGCACGATGTCGTACCGGCCTTCGCGAAGCACGCGACGCATGCGGCGCCGCAGCCCGATGCCGACCGTGATGCGGGCCTGCGATCCGTTGGACTGCACGGGCTGGCTGCGCCCGATGCGAATGACGTTGGGATGCTCCGCGGCCCCCGGAATGTGGGACGTGATGATGTCCACGTGGTGGCCGCGGCGTCGCGCCTCGCGGGCGAAGAAGTGCACGTGTTCGCACACCCCGCCCAGATGCGGATAGTAGTACTCCGTGACCAGCGCGATGCGAAACGTCCGATCATCCCGGGCTTCGGGTTGATCGGGCAGCTGCGGCATGGCCGGGTGCTGGGGGGCGCGGAGCGTCCTGCCCGCAAGGGTCAAGATCGGCATGAAGGCGGAAATATACCATTCCCGGGGCACGGGGGTGTAGCGGCACCGCCCGGCGCTCGGGGAGCACCCGGCTCGGGCGCATGTATGACGGAGTCACCGGTCCGGGCGTTTCGCCCCACCCGGGAATTCGGCATCAGTCGCGGCGGGCGTCCAGCGGCGCCGCCGTGGGGTAGTCGCCGGTGAAGCACGCGTCGCAGAATCCTTCGGGGCCGCCCGGTACGGCACCGAGCATGCCGTCGCGCGACAGATAGCCGAGGGAGTCCACCCCCAATTCGCGAGCGATCTCGGCCTGCGACAGGTTGGCCGCTATCAACTCCCGTCGGCTGGGCGTGTCGATGCCGTAGTAGCACGGGCCGGTGATCGGGGCCGAGCTGACGCGGAGATGCACTTCCTTCGCGCCGGCGGAGCGGATCATCGCCACCAGGCCGCGCGTGGTCGTGCCGCGCACGATGGAGTCGTCCACCATCACCACGCGCTTGCCCGCGATCACCTCGCGCACCGGGTTGTACTTGATCTTGACCTTGGCATCGCGGCCCGCCTGCGTGGGCTGGATGAACGTGCGGCCCACATAGTGATTGCGGATGAGCGCCAGTTCGTACGGCAGCCCGCTCACCTCGGCAAAGCCGAGGGCCGCCGAGTTGGAGGAGTCGGGAACGCTGAATACGAGGTCGGCGTTCGGCGCCGGGTGCTCCTTGGCCAGTTGCCGTCCCAACTCGCGCCGCGCGCGGTCCACCGACCCCCCGAACACGCGGCTGTCGGGGCGCGCGAAATATACGTACTCGAATACGCACCGGCGCAACGGCATCGGCTCCAGTGCCTGGATGGCGTGGACGCCGGTGTCGTCGACGACGATGATCTCGCCGGGACCCACCTCGCGCTCGGCCACCGCCCCCACGATGTCGAGGGCGCAGGTCTCCGATGCGAACACCACGGCGCCGTTGAGCCGGCCCATGACCAGCGGGCGCCAGCCGCGCGGATCGCGCGCCGCGATCAGCGTGTCGCCGATGGCCGCCACGAGGCTGTACGCACCGTCGAGGCCGGTGAGCGCCTCGGCCATGCGCGCGGCCGGCGTGGGGGCCTGCGACTTGGCCAGCCGGTGCACGATCACTTCCGAATCGGCGTTGGTGGAGAAGATGGATCCCTGGGCTTCGAGCTCGGCCCGCACCTGGACCGCGTTCACGAGATTCCCGTTGTGCGCCAGCGCGATATGCCCGCCGCGGGAACGCACGAAGATCGGCTGCGCGTTCTCGATGGTGGACGAGCCGGCCGTGCTGTACCGCGTGTGGCCGAGGGCCAGGTTGCCATGGAGCTGCTCCAGCTCGTGTCCCATGGTCTCGTTCATGGTGCCCATGGAGCGCACGAGTTGCCCCTGGCCGTGCGCGTCGAGTACCACCACCCCGACGGATTCCTGACCGCGGTGCTGGAGGGAATAGAGCCCCAACTGGGTGAGCCGGGCTGCGTCCGGGGTGCCACGAATACCGAAGATGCCGCACATGAACTCAGGCCGCCGTAGTGACGGGGGAGTCGGAGACGGCGGAGGCCGCCCGCGACATGATACGAGGAATGGATTCGAAGTAGGCGTCGGCGAGCTGCACGATGGATGCCGCGAGATGCCGGTCGCCCGCCGTGATCTCGAGGTTCCCGCCGTTCTCCACGACGCCGATGTCCTGCGCCGGAACGCCGTGGCGGCGGGCCACCGCGAGCACGCCATCGGGATCGGGGGTGGACACGATCACACGTCCCTGTGCCTCACCGAACAGCAGAGCGCGCAGGGGAAGGCCCGCCCACGCGGCGAGGTCGACACGGGCTCCGATTGGACGCTCCCGGTCCATGATGGCGCATTCGGCCAGGGCGACGGCGAGCCCGCCGTCGCTGCAGTCGTGCGCCGAACGGACGGCGCCGGCGGTGATCGTATCGAGCAGCGCTTCGATGAGCCGCCGTTCGGCGTCGAGATCGCAGGTCGGCGGCGCGCCGGCCACGACCCCGTGAATGGTCTGGAGGTATTCGCTCGCGCCGATCGACGCCGTGGGTTCGCCCAGCAGGACGATCCGGTCGCCGGCCTGTGCGAACGCCGCGCGGGTGATGTGGGACAGCGAATCGATGCGTCCGACCATCCCGACGACGGGCGTGGGGTAGATGGCGCCACGCGGGGTCTCATTGTACAGCGATACGTTGCCGCCGGTGACGGGGGTGCCGAGCGCCAAGCACGCTTCGGCCAAGCCAGCCACCGCTTCGCGCAGTTGATAGTAGATGTCGGGTTTGCGCGGGTTCCCGAAGTTGAGGTTGTTGGTGATGGCCATGGGCCGGCCGCCGGTGCACGCGACGTTGCGTGCCGCCTCGGCCACGGCGATGCGCGCGCCGAGTCGGGGATCGAGGTACGTGTAGCGGCCGTTGCCGTCGGTCTTGACGGCCAGGGCACGGTCGGTGCCGCGCACGCGGAGCACGGCGGCATCCCCTCCTGGTCCGACCACCGTGTTGGTGCGCACCGTGGAATCGTACTGTCGGTAGACCCACGCCTTGCTCGCGATCGTGGGGCTGCCCAGCAATCGGAGGAGCGTCCAGACGGGGTCCCGCTCCTCGGCGCGCTCGGGCAGGGCATTCACGTCGCGGGCCCGCAGGGCCGCGATGGCCGGGCTCTCGACGGCATCCGGCGTATAGGTGGGGCAGTCGGTGACCAGGCGGTTGCCGGGGAACTCGGCCACCACGCGGTCGCCCTCGGTGACGCGGTATACCGGGTCCGCTATGACTTGGCCGATCACGGCCGCCGTGAGGTCCCACTTCTCGAGGATGGCGCGGACGGCGTCCTCGTGTCCCTGGCGGGCCACGACGAGCATGCGCTCCTGCGACTCGCTGAGCAGAATCTCGTACGGCGTCATGTTGGGCTCGCGCACCGGTACCCGGGTCACGTCGATCGTCACGCCGACGTCGCCGCGCGCCGCCATCTCGGCCGACGACGACGTGAGGCCGGCGGCCCCCATGTCCTGGATGGCCACGATGTGGCCGCTGTGGATCAGTTCGAGACTGGCTTCGAGCAGCAGCTTCTCGGTGAACGGATCGCCCACCTGCACACGGGGGCGCTTGGCGTCGTTCGCCTCGGACAGGTCCTCGGACGCGAACGAGGCGCCATGAATGCCGTCGCGCCCGGTGCGGGCGCCCACGGCGATGATCGGATTGCCGACTCCCTGAGCGACGGCAAGCATCAATTCCGATTCGCGGAGCAACCCCACGCACATGGCGTTGACGATTGGATTTCCCTCATAGGCCGGATCGAACACGACCTCGCCAGCCACCGTCGGCACGCCCACGCAGTTGCCGTAGTCCCCGATCCCCTTGACGACGCCGCTGAACAGGTAGCGCACGCGGGGGGAGTCGAGGCTGCCGAACCGGAGCGAATTGAGCATCGCGATGGGGCGGGCGCCCATCGTGAACACGTCGCGGAGAATGCCGCCCACCCCGGTGGCCGCGCCCTGGTACGGCTCCACCGCCGAGGGGTGGTTGTGCGATTCGATCTTGAACGCCACGGCCAGACCGTCGCCGATGGCGATGACGCCCGCGTTCTCGCCGGGACCCTGCAGCACGTAGTCGGCCTTGGTGGGCAGGGTGCGGAGCAGGGGACGCGAGTGCTTGTAGGAGCAGTGCTCGCTCCACAGGGCGCTCACGATGCCAAGTTCGGTGAACGTCGGCTCGCGGCCGAGCATGTCGACGAGGCGGCGATACTCGTCCGCGGTGAGCCCGTGCTCGGCGATCAGCGCCGGCGTGATGGCCGGGTCGCCGGGGCGGGGTTGGACGGAACGCACGGAGGTCACTTGGTACGGCCCAGGAGTTCGAGAAGGTCGGTCACGACGTGGGTCAGGGGGCTCTTGGAGGCCTCACGCATCAGGTCCACTTCGCCGGCGTCGAACCAGGCGCCGTGGCACTCGGGACAGATGTCGATCGTCACGCGTCCCTTGACGACCTCGCGCAGGTCGGCGCCGCACTTGGGGCATTTCATGTAGTGGGTATGGCGTTCGCGCGACACGCGATCGGCGTCGAGCCGGGCGCGCATCTGTGCTATCAGCTCGGCATTCTGGCGGGCGAAGTATTCGTCTTCGTTTCCCGTCGGATGTTCACCGGTATGGTGGGGCATCGTTTGCTCCTGGTCAGGCGGCCACGGCGGCCAACAGAGACTCGAACACTCCGAGGCCGTCGCGCGAGCCGAGTAGCGAGTTCACGGCGCGTTCCGGATGCGGCATCATGCCCAGCACGTTGCCCCCGGCATTCACGATCCCGGCGATGGCGCGCATCGACCCGTTGGGGCTCCACCATTCGTCGGCGTCGCCGCTGCTGCTCACGTACCGGAATACCACCTGGCCGTCGCCTTCGAGCCGGTCCAGCGTGGCGGCGTCGGCGGTGAAGCGGCCGTCTCCATGGGCGATGGGAATCGCGAGGCGTTGATCCTTGTCATAGCGGTTGGTGAACATCGTGGCTGCGTTCTCCACGCGGAGCGTGACCAGCTCGCAGACGAACTTGAGGCTCGCGTTGCGCAACAGCGCTCCGGGAAGCAGGCCCGCTTCGCAGGCGATCTGGAACCCGTTGCAGATTCCGAGCACGGGCGCGCCGCGTTTGGCGTGGGCGACCACCTCCGCCATGATCGGGCTGAAGCGCGCGATCGCACCGGGGCGCAGGTAGTCGCCGTAGCTGAATCCCCCGGGCAGGATCACGACGTCGGCATCGCGCAGATCGTGTTCCTTGTGCCAGAGGAACTCGGCTTCCTCCCCGACGGCCTCGACCACCGCGCGGTAGGCGTCGTAGTCGCAGTTGGACCCGGGAAAGGTGACGATGCCGAACTTCATGCGGCGGCCCCCGCTCCCGTCACGGCGGCCACGTCGAAGTCTTCGGTGACCGGGTTGGCGAGCAAGCGCTCGCACATGCGCCGGGCTTCCGCCTCGGCCGCGGCGGCATCGGCGGCATCGAGTTCCACGATGAGATGGCGGCCCACGTGCACGTCGCGCACGCTGCCGAACCCGAGGGTGTGGAGAGCGTCGGTCACGGCCTTGCCCTGGGGATCGAGGAGGCCTCGGCGGGGCGTGACGTGCAGGGAAACGCGAAAGCGGGTCATGCGGTGGGGGGCTCGGATGGAGGAGTGGGCGGGCGGACGGGGCGGGTCGGCGGCGGGCCGCCTTCCGGGCGCACGCGCCGGCGGCGCCGGCGGCGGTGCGGGGCGAGCGACGGATCATCGCCCACCGCCTCGCGCCTGGCAGAGTCAAACCCGTACGCCGATGAGAGCTCGCCGGTATGCGTGGTCGCGCCACCGCGGCGATCGAGAAGGCCCAGCCACGCGGCCCGAACGATCCCGTACGCCACGTAGATCACGGCGGCCGGGAAGAAGAACTGGCTGGGCAGGAACACGAGCGCCGCGATCCCGCCCACGACGATCAGCAGCCCGATCACGCCGCGCACGCTGCGCAGGCCGACGTTGGGCATGACGGGGTAGGGCACGTTGCTCACCATGAGGAAGCTCAGGGCGAGGATGATGTAGCGGAGCAGCACGTGCCAGGGCAGGTCCGCTATTACCGTTTCTTGATAGAGCGGCGTCTGGCTGAACCAGTAGTACGTGGCCAGCGTCATGCCGGCGGCGGGGGTGGGGAGCCCCTGGAAATACGTCTTGGCGGTGCCCGCCTGCTCCACGTTGAAGCGGGCCAGCCGCAACACCGCGCAGGCGGTGAACAGAAAGCAGAAGAGCCACTCCCAGCTCTCCTGGTTGAACACCGCGAAGTACATGATCAGGGACGGGGCCACCCCGAACGTGATGGCGTCAACCAGCGAGTCCAGCTCCTCGCCGAACCGGCCGCCGGTATTCGTGGCGCGGGCCACCCGGCCATCGAGCATGTCGGCCACGCCGCCCAACACCACGTACCACCCGGCGCGATAGAATTCGCCGCGCGTGGCGGCAACGATGGCGAACATCCCGAAGAACAGGTTGAACAGCGTGAGCCCGCTCGGGAAGAGCACGACGGCGCGGCGGACTCTGGCATGGCGGGGGTCGGTGGGACTCATGGGGTTGGCAACTCCGCGAGGACAGTGACGCCGGCCTGCGTCGTCTCACCCACGCGCACCTTCACGGCCGAGCGCAGGGGAAGGAACACGTCGACGCGCGAGCCGAAGCGGATGATCCCCATCCGCTCACCCTGCTGCGCAGCGGCGCCCAGTGTGCTGTACGTCACGATGCGTCGCGCGATGAGGCCCGCGATCTGGCGCATCATCACGCGCGTGCCCGTGTGGTCGATGCCCACCGACATCTGCTCGTTTTCGAGGCTCGCCTTCTCCGCCGCCGCATTCAGGAACTTGCCGGGGTTGTAGTGCAGGTAGTCGACGGTCCCGCTCACGGGATAGCGGTTCACGTGCACGTTGAAGACGCTCATGAAGATCGAGATGCGCAGCGCCGGCCCCCCCAGGTATGCCGGCTCGTTCACCTCGGTCACCTGCACCACTCGGCCGTCCGCCGGGGCGATCACCAGCGCGTCGCCGCGCGGACCGCGGCGCTCGGGGTCGCGAAAGAAATACGCCACCCACAGCGCGAGCAGCGTGAGCACGAAGGCAAGAAGCCAGACCGGCCAAGAGCGCCGGTTGAGCGCGACCGCGTAGGCCGCCGCCGCTATCACGGTGGCGAGGCCGATGAACGGGTAGCCTTCGCGCGCGAAGCTCACGAAAGCCCGTCGCGGTTGAGCGGGGCTCCGGTGATCCGGCGGAACGCGTCGAGGTACCGCTCGCTGGTCGCCTTCACGACTTCGGGGGGCAGCGGTGGGGGCGGCGCATCGCCGTTCCATCGACCCGCCCGGCGCTCGCCGTCCAGATAGTCACGCAGCGGCTGCTTGTCGAAGCTCGGCTGGCCGTGGCCGGGTTGATACTGGTCGGCGGGCCAGAACCGCGAACTGTCCGGAGTCAGGACTTCGTCGATCAGCGTGATGCGGCCGCCCGCATCGCGCCCGAACTCGAACTTCGTGTCGGCGATGATGATTCCACGCTCGGCGGCGCGCTCCCGCCCCATCTCGTACACGAGGCGGCTCAACCGCTCGATCTCGCCCGCCACCTCCGAGCCCAGTCGCCGGGCGACCTCGGCGGGCGTGATGTTCTCATCGTGGCCCGACTCCGCCTTCGTGGCGGGGCTGAATACCGGCCGGTCGAACCGATCGGCTTCGCGGAGGCCCACGGGAAGCGGCTGGCCGGCCAGGGTGCCGCGCGCCTGGTATTCCTTCCACGCCGAGCCCGAGAGGTAGCCGCGGATCACGCACTCGATGGGAAATACTTCGGTGCGGCGGCAGAGCATGGCCCGGCCGGCAATCGTACGGCGGTGCAGGGCGAGTGAGGGCACGAGGCGCACGATCTCGTCGGCGTCGGCCGACACCAGGTGGTGGTGCACGTGCCCCTCGAACTGGTGCAGCCACCAGGCGGTGATCTGCGTGAGCACGGCCCCCTTGAAGGGGATCGGCTCCTTCATCACGACGTCGAACGCGCTCACACGATCGGTGGCCACGATGAGCAGGTGCAGCGGATCGACCTCATACACCTCGCGTACCTTGCCGCGCCGCACGTGGCGCAAGGGGAGCGGAGCGAGCGCAACGATGCTCATACCCGCACCTCCTCGCGCTCGGCCATCGCCGCGCCGCTGAGCAGCGGATCCACGACTTCCTTCAGGAACTCATCCACCTGCTCGCGGGCGCGCCCCGTGAAGCCGAGGGGATCGAGCAGGGCCGTCATCTCGGCGGCCGGCACCGGCCATCCGGGGGTCGCGGCAAGACGGTCGAGCATGTCGTTGCCGGAGGCGCCTTCCTTGATCGCCCGGGCGGCGGCGATGCTCGCCTTGCGGATGAACTCGTGCGCGTCCTGGCGGTCCAATCCCATCTGCACGGCACGGATGATCAGCGCTTCCGTGGCCATGAACGGCAGCTCTTCGCCCAGCCGGCGGGCAATGCGGGCCGGGTGTACCTCGAGACCGCTGACCACGTTCTCCATGAGCACGAGAATGGCGTCGACGGCGAGGAACGATTCGGGCAGTGTCAGCCGCCGGTTGGCGCTGTCGTCGAGCGTGCGCTCGAAGTACTGCACGCTGTGCGTCTGGTTGGCGTTGGGTTCGAGGCTGAGCACGAACCGGGCGAGCGAGGCGATCCGCTCGCTGCGCATGGGATTCCGCTTGTACGCCATAGCCGACGAGCCGATCTGCTCCTCCTCGAACGGCTCCTCGATCTCGCCGTACGACTGAAGCATACGGAGGTCGCCGCTGAACTTGGCGGCACTGGCCGCGATCCCCGCCACCACGTCGAGCACCGCCGCGTCGAGCTTGCGCGTGTAGGTCTGGCCGGACACGGGAATCGAGAATCGGAAGCCGATCGCCGCGGTGACCTGGCGGTCGAGGTCACGCACCTTGGCGTGGTCGCCGGCGAACAACTGGAGGAACGAGGCTTGGGTGCCGGTGGTGCCCTTCACCCCGCGACAGGGGAGCGTGTCGCGACGATGGTCCAGTTCCGCCACGTCGAGCACGAGGTCCTGCATCCAGAGCGTGGCGCGCTTTCCCACGGTGGTGGGCTGCGCGGGTTGGAGGTGGGTGGAGCCGAGGGTGGGCACATCGCGCCACTGGCGCGCGAACCCGGCCAGGGCCCGCAGCACCGCGAGGAGCTTGCCGCGCAGCAGGTCGAGGCCGTGCCGCATGAGGATGAGGTCGGCGTTGTCCGTCACGAAGGCGCTGGTGGCCCCAAGGTGGATGAACTTGCGGGCCGCCGGTGCCGCGTCGCCGAACGCATGCACGTGCGCCATCACGTCGTGGCGATAGCGTCGCTCGTACGCGGCCACGGCGTCGAAGTCGATGTCGTCGAGGTGGTCGCGCATCTGGGCGATCGCCTCGTCGGGAATCGGCACGCCGAGTGCCCGTTCGGCCTCCGCCAGGGCAAGCCAGAGCTGGCGCCAGAGCCCGTAGCGGGTGGCCGGCGACCAGAGTTGCAGCATGGCCCCCGAGGCGTAGCGCTCGGACAGCGGTGAGGCGTAGCGATCGTGCGTCGTCATCGAATCTCGAAGTCGGTCACATAATATGTACCCGACCGTTCCAGGTACATGCGGATCGGGCCGCGCCCCGCGAAACGGTTGAGAGCGCTCGAGGCGTCGTCGGCCGTCTTGATGTCGACGCTGTTGATGCGCACGATCACGTCGCCGCTCTGAATGCCGAGCTGCTGGGCCATGTTGTCGCTCACCTTGAGCACGAGGGCGCCCGCCTTGCTGCGCAGTCCGCGTTCGGCCTGGATGGCCGGCGTCACCGTGACCAACTCGAGCTGCCGGAGCACCTCGACCTTGGGGGCATCCACCTCAGGGAGGTTCACCGTGTTCACCGTCGTGTCGAACTCGCGGTCGCCACGACGGACGTGTAGCCGCACGCTCTGGCCGACGCCGAGGTCGAGCAGGGCGCCTTCCCAGTCATACATGTTGTGGATGGTGCGGTCATTCTCCCGCACGATCACGTCCCCGGGCTTGAGCCCGGCGCGTTCGGCGGGCGAGCCCGGCACCACCGTGGCGATCACCGCGCGCTGGGCAATGGCCTCGCGCACGTTCTGGTTGTCCGGCACGCGCAGCTTGACGCCGATCCAGGGGCGGCGCACCTCGTGGTACTCCAGCAGATCCTCCACGTCGTGGCGCACACGATTGATCGGGATCGCGAAGCCAAGCCCCACCGACCCGCCGCTCGGTGTATAGATCGAGCTGTTCACGCCGATCACCTCGCCGTCGGCGTTGACCAGCGCGCCGCCGGAATTGCCGGGATTGATCGCGGCATCGGTCTGGATCATGTCGAAATAGGCGCCCGGGCCGTCGGCCCCGTACACCAGATTGCGTCCCGTGCCGCTGATCACGCCCACCGTGACACTGGGCTCCGGGTTGCCGAGCATGAATCCGTACGGATTCCCGATGGCGATGGCCCACTCACCCACGATCACGTTGTCGGAATTGCCGAGTTTGGCCACGGGCAGGTTCTTGGCGTCGATCTTGATCACCGCCACGTCCTGCGTCTCATCCGTGCCGAGCACTTTGGCCGGGTACACGGCGCCGCTGGGGAGCATGACCGAAATGGTCCGGGCGCCCGCCACCACGTGCGCATTGGTCACGATCACGCCATCGGGCCGAATCACCACGCCGGTGCCGAGGCCCGCCTCGGACCGCGACTGCGGGGCGCCGCCGAACATCCAATCGAACATGTCGGGCTGCACCTGCTGGACCTGCTCCGTCTGAACCGTGACCACGGCCGGCGAGACGAGCGCAACGGCGCGCGTGATGGCGGTCTGACGGCTGGCCGACACCGAATCCGTGCGGGCGGCGGTCAGGGCGGGCGCGTCGGCCGCCGTTTGAGCGGCGTAGGCAGACTGCGCGCCGACGGAATCACCCTTCGCCGAGCAGGCGGCGAGAGCGAAGAGGAGGAGGGCGATGGGGCGCGGGCGAATCATAGGTCGGACCAGCTGGTGCGATGTTTGGATACGTCGTTGAGGAACTGGTCGATGCCGCGATCGGTGAGCGGGTGCAGGAGGAATGCCCGCAGCACATCGGGGGTGATCGCCACGCCATCGGCGCCGGCGAGCGCCGACTCCGACAACTGCTGGGCGGTGGTGGGCCGCACCGCCAGGATGTCGCATTCGGTGCGCGAGGCGTCGAACACCCGGCGCAGATCGCGCACCACCTCGGCTCCGCTGTGGCCAACGGCGTCGAGCTGGTCCAACGGCGTGATCACCGTCGAAGCACCGGCGCGCGCCGCGAGCAGCGCCTGCGCCGCGTTGAACACGAGCATCGCCGCGGTGCGAACGCCATCGGTCGAGAGTCGGTGCATGGCACCGAACGCTTCCTCCACCAGCGGAACCTGGACGATGATCTGATCCGACAGCCGAGCGAGGGCGCGGGCGTCACGGTAGATGTCCTCGCCGTTCACCGCGTGCACCGCCACGTAGACCGGAGTCGGCGTGACCGCGCAGATCTCTTCCACCCGGGCCCGGTCATCCTCTACGCCCAGCTCGCTGAGGAGCGCCGGCGTGGTCATCACGCCGTCGAGCAGCCCGTTGGCCGACGCCCACCGAATTTCGTCGAGGTCGGCCGTGGCGAGGAGGACCTTCATGAGATGTAGAGATCGGAGGGGTACACGACGGCCTCCAGGAAGAGCGCGTGGGCCGGGGCGGGCGGCGACACCTGGCGGTTGTCCTGGGCCACGAGGAGGGCGGCCGCATCTCCGCCCGGACGGTGGCCCGTGGCTATGTCCAGCATCGTGCCGACGAGGAATCTGACCATGTGATGAAGAAAGCGATTGGCTTCGATCTCGAATACCACGCCGCCGGGGCGATCCCGCCATCGGGCGAGGCGAACCTCGCAGCGATGATCGTCGTCGGGTGGCGCAGTGCCCTGAACGGCAAACGCGCGGAAACAGTGGTCTCCCACCAGCTGCCGGCTGATCGCGTCGAGGGCGCCCCGATCGAGGGGGCGCCGGATCGCGAACTCCAACCGGCGGCGAAAGGGTGAGTCGGCTTCGTCATCCGTCCCGACGTAGTACCCGTACCGGCGCGCAACCGCGCTGTACCGGGCGTGAAAGTCGGCGCGCATCTCGTGCGCCGCGGCGACCCAGACGTCCGGTGGAAGCACCGCGTTGAGCGCCCGCCGAAGTTCCGACGGCTGCCACCGGTCGGGAACCCGCACCCCGGCCGCCTGGCCGCGGGCGTGCACCCCCGCATCGGTTCGACCCGCCCCGAGCACGCCCACCGGCGTGCCGCACAGGCGCTCGAGCGCTGCTTCCATCACCCCCTGAACGGTGCGCTGGTCGGGCTGCCGTTGCCAGCCGCTGAATCCCGAGCCGTCATAGTGCAACACGAGCTGCACAGTGCGCTCCGCCATTGCGAGAAACCTACGCCCATGGCGGGTGAAGTCAAGCAACTTGCATGTGCACAACCGATTGACATTGCTCGACGTACGGGCTCACATTTCGCCTATTCGCGCCGCAATCTCACCCTCGTGGCGCCCGCCCCTCATCATGCCGCCACGCACTCTTGCATCGCTCGCCTACGCGCTCAATACCGCGCCCGATCTGGACGCGGCCCTCGTCGCGCTCGCCGAGGGCCTCTCGGAACTCGACCGCCTGGCCTGCGTGGCGCTCGTCACCTACGACGCACGCCGCGCCTTGATGCGCGAGCGGCGGCTGGCGCGGCCCGACGGCGTGGATGTGGCGGTGATCGATACCACCCTCGATCATCTGCCCACGCGTGAGCGTGTGGCCGTGACCAGCGGCGGCGTGTTCATCGATTTCGGCGATGCCTCGGTGGAGTTCGCCCGATTGCTCGGCTTGCCTGACATCGCCGACGGTGGCTATCTCGCGCTCAAGGGTCTGCACTTCGAGGGTGGGCTTTCGGGGATCCTCGTGCTTTTCGAGCCCCGCAAGATCTTCGGCACGCGCACCAGTGAGCGGTTCCAGCCGGCGGTGGCGCTGTTCGAACTCGCGTACGCCCGGTTCCTGGAGGCGGACGCGCGACACGACGCCGTGCGCACGCTCGAGGACGTGACGCAGCGCGTGCACGGCGAGTACGAACGCAAGCTCGCGACCCTCGAGCAGCAACTGCTCAAAGCCACGGGGGAGTTCTCGTCGGACGGCGAGCGCGGGCGCACCGTGTCACTGGAGCGCGAGTTGGCACAGGTCCGGGAAGACGCCCGCCGGGCCAAACGGCGCTCCGATGCGGTGGAGGCCACGATCGGCTCGGCGGTGGAGCAGCTCGAGAAGGCGCACGTGGAGTTGCACCGACGCAGCGAGCAGCTGCGGCAGAAGACGCGCACGCTGTATCTCATCGAACGCGTCCTCGCCCTCGACGCGTCCACCGACAACCCGCGCGAACTGGCAGAGGGATTGCTGTCCCTGGTCGGCGACGATATGAACGCCGAACGCTGCTCGCTCCTGCTACGGGCCCCCGGCGAGGATGCGCTGTACCTGGCCGCGGCCCGCGGCATCGCACCGAATGTACCGGAAGGCCGGCGGGTGTCCTTCGGCACGGGCATCTCGGGCCACGTGGCCACGACGCGGGAGCCGCTGCTCGTGCAGGACGTGGGCGAATTCCGGGAACACCCGTTGCTGCGCGACGACTACTACACCACCGGATCGTTCCTCAGCTTCCCCCTCGTCTACCACGATACGTTGATCGGCGTCGTGAACCTCACCAACCGCCGGATGGCGGGCATCTTCGTGGAAGAGGACGTGGAGCGCGTGCGCCTGCTGGGGCTCGTGATCGCGCTCGCGGCCAGCAACTCCCGTCTCCCGGAACGTCTCGTGGAGACACTGAGTGTCTAGCGGACCCACACCCGATCCGCTCCACACCATCATCCGCCGCCTCGCCATGGCGAGCCCCGTGGCCCCGGCGGAGATCACGGCGGCGTTCGACCGCATCATGGCGGGCGAAGCGACGGCGGCCCAGGTGGCGGCGGTGCTCATGGGGCTCCGCGTGAAAGGCGAGACGGGCTCCGAAGTGGCCGCTGTGGTGCGCGCCCTGCAGGCCGTGATGGTGCCTCTCGCGGCAGATGACCCCGATACCCTCGTCGACACGTGCGGTACGGGTGGGGGCTCGGTGCAGACGTTCAATATCTCCACCGCGGCCGCGCTGCTGGCCGCCGGTGCGGGCGTGCGCATCGCCAAGCACGGCAACCGTTCGTTCACCACCCAATGCGGCAGCGCCGACGTGCTCGAAGCCCTCGGGGTCCGGATCGATGTTCCGGTGGCGGTCATGGAGCGCGCCCTGCGCGAGGCGGGCATCGTCTTCATGTTCGCGCCGCTCATGCATCCCGCCATGCGCCATGTGGGGCCGGTGCGCCGCGAGTTGGGGATTCCGACGGTCATGAACATCGTGGGACCGCTGGCCAATCCGGCGCGCGCCGGCCGGCAGGTGATCGGGGTAGGTGACGCCGATCGCGCGCCGCTGCTCGCCGGGGCGTTGGCCGAACTCGGCTCGCGCCACGCCATGGTGGTGCACGGCGAAGGGATGGACGAGATCTCGCCGCTCGGTCCCACCCGCGTACTCGAGATCCGCGATGGGACGATCGGTGAGTGGACGATCGATCCCCGGGCGCTGGGCTTCGCCGGCACTACGGCGGCGGAGTTGGCAGGAGGACCACCGGCGGCCAACGCCCACGCCATCCTGAGCGTGCTGCAGGGCAAGGGCTCAGCCGGCGCTACCGCCGCCGTGGTGCTGAACGCGGCTGCCGCGCTCTACGTCGGGGGCGCGGCTCCGTCGTATGAAGCGGCGGTCGGCAAGGCCCACGAGGCGCTCCGATTGAGAGCGGGGATCGACGCCCTGGACCGGCTGCGCCGGGCGTTCGCCGCTCCGGTCTAGTAGCGGCGCATCACGCCAACCACGATTCCCTGGATGCGGATGTCGTTCTCGTTGACGTAGATGGGGGCCATGGTGTCGTTGGCCGGCTGCAGCCGCACGCGCCCGTCCCGCTCCCGATAGAACTTCTTGACCGTGGCAGCGGTGCCGTCGATGAGGGCGATCACCGTCTCGCCATTGTCGGCCCGCGGGCGCTCATTGACGACCACGAAGTCCCCATCGCGAATCTGCTCGTCGATCATGGAATTCCCGCGCACACGGAGCACGTAGTGATTGCCGCTTCGCGAGACGAGGGTCTCGGGCACGGTGATCGACTCTCCGGAGTCGAACGCCTCGATGGGTGAACCAGCCGCCACGGCGCCGAGGAGCGGCAGTTCGAGGGCCCGGGACACGGCATCCGAGGGCAGGATCTCGATGGCCCGGCTTTCGTTGTACGACCGCTTGATGTAGCCCTTCCGCTCCAGGTTCGTGAGGTGCTCGTGCACCGTGGCCAGCGAACTGAAGTGAAAGTTCTCCGCGATTTCTTCGAAACTGGGCGCATACCCGTGTTGTTCGGTATGGGCGGTCAGGTAGTTTAGTATTTCGCGCTGGCGTTTCGTGAGCGGCATGCGGCCAATCCCGGTTGAACGGACGTGCGGGGAGGCCGATGCCACCCCGTCCCGAAGACCCACCGAAAACAGCTTAACCGAACAGGAACCGAAGTGCAAGTTCCCCGTTTCTGGTCCCCGCCAGCAGGTACGCTCGGCGCGATCGTCGAACAGACGACGCAACGGGTTGCGGCGTTGCTCGCCCGGCGTTCGGAGTTGGAACGGGCCCTCGTGCAGTCGCCCGCCGCGGTGCCCTTCGGGGCCGCATTGCGCGGCCCCCAGATCCGGGTGATTGCCGAGGTCAAGCGGCGGTCCCCCTCCCGGGGGACGATCAAGGTCGACCTCGACGCGGCGGTCCAGGCCGCGGCCTACGAGGCGGGGGGCGCGGCGGCCATTTCAGTGCTGACAGAGCCGGTGCACTTCGGGGGATCGAACGGGGATTTGCTCGCCGTACGCGCCCGAGTGGCGATTCCCGTACTCAAGAAGGACTTTCACCTCGATGCCGTCCAGTTGCTCGAAGCCCGTACCCTGGGGGCCGCAGCGGCATTGATCATCGCCCGCGCCATTCCGCCCGTGACCCTGCGTGGGCTCGTGGCGTATGCGGACGCGATCGGGCTCGAGACGCTGGTTGAAGTGCGCTCGGCCGATGAGTTGGACCGTGCCCTGGATGCCGGCGCCCGGGTGATCGGGGTCAACTGCCGGGACCTGGAGACGCTGGACGTGGATGCCGCGGTTGCCGAACGGGTGATGGAGCGGATGCCATCGGGCGTCGTGGGCATCTGGGAGAGCGGGATACTGACCGCCGCCGACGTGGCGCGGGCGGGCGCGGCGGGGGCCGACGCAGTGCTCGTGGGATCAGCCGTGTCGGCGGCGGCCGATCCGGCGGCGGCGGTACGCGCCCTCAGCTCGACGCCGCGGCGGGAGGGAGCGCGTGACTGACATCAAGTTTTGCGGGATGACCCGCTCGGCCGACGCACGCCTGGCCTTCGAGTTGGGAGCCGCCTACATCGGGGTGGTGTTCGCGGGCGGGCCGCGGCGCCAGGACGACGCGGGAGCTGCCGCCATCTTCGCCGGCGTAGCGGCGTCGGGGGGACGCGTGGGCGTGTTCGGCGCCGAACCCCCCGGGGTGATCGCCGCGCGCGCGAAGGCCCTCGGTCTTCAGGCGGTTCAGTTGCACGGCGATCCGCGGGCGGCCGACGTGCAGGCGATGCGCGCGGCGTGGCATGGCGAGGTCTGGGCGGTGCTTCGTGTGGCGGGCGCGGAACTCCCGGCGCACGCCGCCGAGTTGTTCCGTGCGGCCGACGCGGTCCTGCTCGACGCCAAGGTCGACGGCGCGCTGGGTGGCACTGGCGTGGCCCTTGCGTGGGACGAAATTGCTGGGGCGGTGGCGGAGTTGCGTGGCCGCGGGGCGCGGCTGGTCCTGGCCGGCGGTCTCCGGCCCGAGAACGTGGCGTCGGCGGTGCGGGCACTGCACCCCGACGTGGTCGATGTGTCGTCGGGAATCGAATCAACCGTGGGTATCAAGGATGCGGGGCGCATGCGTGCTTTCCGGGACGCCGTGCGATCCGCCGGGGCGGCGCGATGAGTGGAGAACAGGCGAGCGGGCGGTTTGGGGCATTCGGCGGGCGGTACGTGCCCGAAACCCTCATTCCGGCGCTGGACGAACTCGAAGCGGCATTCGACGCGGCCATGGCCGACGCCGGATTCCACTTGGAACTTGACACCTTGCTGTCCGATTACGTCGGCCGGCCGTCGCCGCTGAGCGAAGCGCCGCGATTCTCGCAGCGCGTGGGGGCGCGCGTGCTGCTCAAACGCGAGGACCTGAACCACACCGGGGCGCACAAGATCAACAATACGGTCGGCCAGGCGCTCCTGGCCCGTCGCATGGGCAAGCAGCGCATCATCGCGGAGACCGGGGCCGGCCAGCACGGCGTGGCGACGGCCACCGTGTGCGCGCGGTTCGGTCTGGAGTGCGTGGTGTACATGGGCGAGGAGGACATGCGTCGCCAGTCGCTGAATGTGTACCGCATGCGGCTCATGGGAGCGGAGGTCGTTCCGGTGTCGGCCGGCACGCGTACGCTCAAGGATGCGACCACCGAAGCGATCCGCGACTGGGTGACCACCGTGCGCACGAGCCACTACATCATCGGTTCTGTCGTGGGGCCGGCCCCGTATCCGCGCATGGTGCGCGACTTCCAGGCGGTGATCGGGCGGGAAGCGCGCGCCCAAGTACTGGGGCGCACGGGCCGGCTGCCCAAGACGGTCGTGGCGTGCGTGGGGGGTGGCTCCAACGCGATCGGTACGTTTCACGCCTTCGTCGACGACGCCGGTGTCGAGTTGGTTGGCGTCGAAGCGGCGGGTGAGGGGCTGGAGACCGGGCGGCATTCGGCGTCGTTGTCCAAGGGTACGCCCGGAGTGCTTCACGGCACGATGAGCTATCTGCTGCAGGACGCCGCCGGCCAGGTGCACCCGGCGCATTCGATCTCGGCAGGGCTGGACTATCCGGGGGTGGGACCGGAGCACGCGTTTCTCAAGGATTCGGGGCGAGCGACCTACGTTTCGGTGACCGACGCGCAGGCGCTCCGGGGGTTCGAATCGCTGGCCCAATTGGAGGGGATAATTCCGGCATTGGAGTCGGCGCACGCCGTGGCCTGGATAGAGACGCAGGTCGGCCGCTGGGCACCGGATGACGTGGTCCTGCTGTGCGTCAGCGGACGGGGCGACAAGGATGTGGCGCAAGTAATGGAAATGGGTATCTTGGGACCGTGACAGTACCGATTCAGCGAGACAGCACCGAACAGGTGGAGCTGCCGGACCTCCCGTTTCCCAAAGCTCCAGTTGAGGAGTTGTTGCGCACGTTCGTGAAGGCGGCCCGCGCTCACCAGTTGTACCTGCCCAACAATCCGATCTACAAGGCCGCCATCGACACCGTGCGCAACGCGTTCGCGCCGGTGTGGGCCGAGACGGATGACGTCGTGCTGACGTTCACGGAGTTGGAGATCCAGTGGCACGGGCATCCGGTGCTGCAGGAGAGCACCAAGTCCGGCGACAGCCTCCCCTGGCTGTTCTACAAGGACGGGGTGCGCGAGATCACGATCACCAAGGGCTTCGAGCAGGACGAATTGGTGAAGCTGTTGACCATCCTGCAACGGGTGCGGAAGGCGTCGCCCGATGAGGACGATCTGCTGACCCTGCTCTGGGAGCAGGACTTCGTCCATCTCCATTACCGCTACATCGACCTCGGGTTGGACCCCGCCGACCCGCTGGCGGACGGGGGCGCGCCGCCGCGTCCGGTCTCGCCCGAAGAGGTGCGCACCGCAAACGCCGGCAATTCCGACGAGTTCACGGACGAGTCCATGGCGGGGCTCGTCAACATGGCCGACTTCGATTCCACCCTGTACTTCCTGGACGACAAAGAGATCGAGTACCTGCAGTTCGAGATCGAACGGGAGTACGCCGCCGACCTGCGGCGGTCGGTGGCGTCCAGCCTGTTCGACATCTACGAATCGCAGCCCGACCCCGCCATCCGCGCCGAGGTGTGCGATCTGGTCGAGACGCTCATGATCTACATGCTGGCCGGCGGCCACCTGCGGACGGTTGCGTACCTGTTGCGCGAGTCGCAGGTCGCCGCGGAGCGGGCGCGCGAGATCACGCCGGAGCAGCGCGAACGTCTGGGCCAGATTCCGGCGCGGCTGAGCCATCCGGAACCCATCGGCCAGCTGCTGCAGGCGCTCGACGAGAGCACCGATCTGCCGCCGATCGACGAACTCACTGAGCTGTTCGAGCAGTTGCGCCCGACGGCCCTGGGGGCCCTGTTCTCGTGGATGGGGAGACTGCAGAACCTGCGGCTCGGCCCGCTGCTCGAGCAGGCAGCCGCTCGACTGACCGCAACCAACACCGCGGAACTGGTGAAGCTCATCCAGTCCGACGAGCGCGCGGTATCGCTGGAGGCGGTGCGTCGCTGCGGCGCGCTCAAGCTCCAGGCCGGCGTGGCGGCCATCGGACGAGTGATGGCCAACGCCGATCCCGAACTGCGGCTGGCCTGTGCCCAGGCGCTGGGGGAGATCGGCTCGGCTGGCGCCCTACAGACGCTGGAGCCATGGGTGGCGGCCGGCGACCGCGATACGCGGGTGCAGACGGTGAGAATGCTCGCGGCGCGAGGGTACCGCCCGGTGCAGGGGCGCGTCGAGGCCGCCGTCAAGGGCAAGGCGCTGCGCGACGCCGACCTCACCGAGAAGGTGGCGTTCTTCGAGGCGTACGGGCAGTTGAGCGGCGCTTCGGCGGTGCCGTACCTGGATGGGATCCTGAACGGCAAGGGATTCTTCGGCCGGCGTGATGACTCGGAAATTCGGGCGTGCGCGGCGATGGCGCTCGGTCGCATCAACTCCCATGAGGCGGAGCAGGCGCTGCGCAAGGCAGGGTGGTCGGAGAAAGACGTCGTAGTGCGCAACGCGGTGAACAAGGCGTTACGCGGAGTGGGGGAATGACCGGCGATCCGTCGCGCGAGGCGCCCCCGCCGGGCGCGGGTTCCAGCCAGACGTTGGCCCGCGCCTCGATGCGGACGTCCACGTCGGCCTCGGACGGGGAGCGCAGCGAGGACTCGTTCATCCGCCGCACTGGGCGCGAGTTGGTACGCGACCTGTACGCTGCGCTGCGCGCCATGAAGCTCTACCCAGTGGAGAACGCCGCGGTGCAGAAATCGCTCGCCGAGCTCACGGCGCGCTGTGGCGAACTGCTCAAGCCGGAGCAGGAGCTGCAGATCCGTGCCTCGGGAGAGTTCATCTTCATCAATTCGACGCGGTTGCGGATCGACCTCGACAACTACGCGAGCTTCAGCCGCGTCCTGTCGATCTTCCGCAGAAACGGCGTGGGCTCCGTGCAGGTGCACGAGGGAGCCCGTTCGCGGGATTGGATGATCCTGCTCTCGCTGCTACAGGCCGATTCGACCGACCCGCCGGACGAGCGCCTGCCGGAACTGTCAGCCAAGCTGGAGAGCGCCGGCGTCACGGCGCTCACGCTCGGCGGGCCCACGCAGCAGGCGAGCGGCGATGTCGAGCGGGCCAAGGAACGCGCCAAGCGGACGTATTCGCAGTCCGTCGTGGTGGCCAAGGACCTGATGACGTCGGTGCGCATGGGCAAGAGCCCGAACATCAAGAAGATCAAACGAGTCGTGCAGGGCATCGTGGACGAGATCCTCAACGAGGAGACGTCGCTCATCGGCCTGACGACGATCCGCGACTACGACGAATACACGTTCTCGCATTGCGTCAACGTCTGCAT
Source organism: Gemmatimonadaceae bacterium (assembly GCA_035533015.1). Lineage (NCBI taxonomy): Bacteria > Pseudomonadati > Gemmatimonadota > Gemmatimonadia > Gemmatimonadales > Gemmatimonadaceae > Gemmatimonadaceae bacterium. The sequence continues at coordinate 34,398 of DATLUQ010000014.1, forward strand.
CTTCGCCGTGGCCATTGGCAAGCGCCTGGGGTTGAGCAAAGGGCAGCTCTACGACCTCGGACTCGCGGCGCTGTTCCACGATATCGGCAAGCAGCGCGTGCCGGCAGAGGTGCTCAACAAGTCAACCGGCCTCACCGACGACGAGTGGCGGGCCATTGCCGCCCATCCGTGGCTCGGCGTGCTGGCGCTGTTTCAGGTGCGCGGGCAGCAGGAGTTCCCGTACCGGTCGATGGTCGTGGCGATGGAGCACCATATGAAGGTCGACCTCACGGGGTATCCGCGGCCCATTCGTCCGCGCAAGATGAGCATGTACAGCAAGATCGTTGCGGTGGCCGACGGTTTCGACGCCGCCACGTCCCGGCGGTCGTACCAGACCACGCCCCTGAACCCGGCGGCCGTCGTACAGGAAATGCGCGACAATCCGCGCCGCGGCATGGACCCGGTGCTGGTGAAGGCATTCGTCAACCTCACGGGCATCTATCCCGTGGGCACGCTCGTCGTGCTCGACACGTATGAACTCGGCCTGGTGCACGCGGTCAGTCCACTGCAGGACATGCTGTCGCGCCCGATCGTGCGCGTGATCGGCGACGCGATGGGGAACCTGATGCACCCGGGAGAGTTGATCGATCTCGCCGAGCGCGACGCGGAAGGCACCTTCAGGCGCACGATCATCAGGACCGAGAACCCGGAGCGCTACGGAATTCGTGTCGGTGACTATTTCGTCTGAAGCCGTCGGCGCACGGTTCGCCGCGCTCGCCGCGCAGGGCCGCAAAGCCTTCGTGCCCTACGTGACCGCCGGCCATCCCGACCGAGAGCGGTCGGTGGCGCTGCTCCAGGGTCTGGAAGCGGCGGGGGCCGACGTGCTCGAAGTGGGCGTGCCCTTCTCCGACCCCCTGGCCGATGGAGCGGTGATCCAGGCCAGTTCGCAGCGGGCGCTCACGCTGGGCGTCACCTACGACGCTGTGCTCGACATCATCGCACGCGCCCGCCTCTCAGTTCCCGTCGTCCTGTTCAGCTACCTGAACCCGATCCTGGCGGCCGGCCCCGATGCCCTGGAGCGGGCCGCGCAAGCGGGCGCGCACGGCATCCTCATCACCGATCTGCCCGTGGGCGCGGACCCGCAACTCGAACGATGGTTCGGCGCCGGGCCGCTCGCCTTCATCCGGCTGGTCGCGCCGACCACCCCGACCGACCGCATGCGTGAGATCACGACCCACGGCAGCGGCTTCGTGTATCTGATCAGCCGCCTCGGCGTGACCGGCGTGCGCAGCGACCTCCCACCGGAACTGCCCGAGACGGTGGCGCGACTGCGCGCGGTGACGTCGCTCCCCATCTACGTGGGGTTCGGCGTGTCCGGTCCGGAGCAGGCGGCGGCGGTGGCGCGGTTGGCCGACGGCGTCGTGGTGGGCAGCGCGATCGTGCGCGCGGCCGACGAGAGTGTCGACCGCGCGGTCGGGCTGGCCCGGTCGCTGCGGGCCGCCATCGACGCCATCTAGCGTGGAGACCTTTCTCCGGATCTACGCGCGCACGGTCGGCACGATCGGGATGATCGTGCTCGCCGTGGCCCTGTGGCTCGATCCGCGCTGGCTCACGCAGGGGCGTGGCATCGCCGTCATCGTCATCGGCGCCACGCTGTTGCGCGTCTACCAGATCCCGCTCACCAAGTACGGAGCGCTGAACCTGCTTGGCGTGCCGGCACTGGCCGGCACGATCATTCTCGGGGGTCCGGCCGCCGCCGCGGGTCTGTACGTCGGCGTGTTCATTGCCGACCGCGTGGTGCTGCGCAAGCCGCTGGAATCGGCCTGGATCAACGGGGGGCGCGAGGCGCTGGCCCTGTTGGCGTCCGTGGGGTTCTACGCCTGGGTTTCGCGCCTCACCGACGCCACGGGCACGGCGCTCACGGCCGACAGCCTTCCGCCGCTCGCGCTGTTCATCTTTGCCTACTTCCTGGCCAGCCGCGCGCTGCTCTATTTCACGCTCGTCTTCCGCGACAAGCTGCTCGAGGAAGAGAAGTCGTTGATCCTGCGGTACGAGGTGATCGGGTTCGGGGCGGGGGCGATCGCCGTCGCCGTCATCCTCGTCACGGTCAGCG